>NZ_CP012296.1:0-40553 GCF_001611155.1 Pediococcus damnosus | reverse complement strand
TAGCTTGAGGATAATTGTGGTTAAGCGCTGAATCCAAGCCAACTAAGCCATCTGCGATGACTAACTGGACGTGTTTAATACCACGACTGACTAAACCAGTTAGTAATTCGGACCAAACTTCTGAATTTTCCGTTGGTGCAATACAGTAATCTAAAATTTCTTTATGACCATCTGCTTTAATACCTAAAGCGACATAAACCGACTCTTTTTGAACCGTATCACGACGTAAGGGCACATAAGTTGCATCAAGGAAAAGACAGACGTAGTCTGTCGAACTAAACCGCCGCTGATGATAAGCAGTCACTTGATCCTCAACAATGGCTGTAATGTTGGAAATCGTAGTGGGTGAATAATGAGTTCCATACATCTTTTCGATTAAGTCAGCTATTTCTCGAGTTGTAATTCCTTTTTCGTATAACTGTATAATCGTCGTTTCCAGTGCATCTACTCTTCGAGAATAAGGTGGGATTAAGTTAGCCTTAAACTCGCCCTTGCGATCACGTGGGACACAGATACTCAGCTTTCCATACTCTGAATCAATTTGACGAAAATATTGGCCATTTCGAGAGTTACCAGAGTTGAAACCTTGACGATCATAAGGATCGTAGCCTAGAACAGAAGTTAACTCGGCTTGAAGTAACGTATTTAATGTATCCTGCAGTTGTTTTCTAAAAACTTCTTTTAAATCACCATGAGATAGTAGTACATTTGCCAATTCTTTGTTAAACTGATTCATAGGGGAAGACCTCCGTTGATTTGGTTTAGACGCTTATAATCATACGGGGAAGGTCTTCCTTTTTTCAATACTCATTTACACAAAATATTTTACACTCTCTTGTAGACAGAAAGTATATGAAAAACTTTTTTAATCTCAAATCTATATGGTTATCAAATATTGATACTTTTACAAAAAATAGTGAAGAAGCTGCTGATAACTTAATTGATGATAAATTTGAGGGAAAACTTGAAAAGCTAGCGTTAGACATGCCAGCTTTTATAACTAGTTTTACAGAACTAGATATAAACTCCTTTGACAAAAACGGTTTTGTAAAGGAAGAAATATCATGCTCATTAATAAAATGCGAAGAAAAATTAGGCAAGAATCGTGACTTTATTTTTATTCCTTATCAAAATATGATTCACTTATTGAATGTAATTAAGGAGTGCCAAGCAGGTAAGCGAGAAGGTATCCTAAAAGAAACAACAATATTTGCTCGAAAAGTTTGGTATATCACGGATTACGTAAATAGAATGGACAAACTTGAAAAAGACTATTTTGAAGGTAAAAAGTCTGTGGAGCAAGTTGGCCGAGGCATGCTAGGAACGAAGTCAATGAAGTACTCAATACAAAACGAATTCAGATTGGGCATTGTGTTTCCATACAAAAAATCAAATTATGGTAATGAAGCTGGTACAAACTTAGGCATACAACCTTCTTTTTGCTTTGCGACACAATACTTCAAAAAAGAGGAACTAAGGTCATTGAATATAGAAAAGCTGAATTAATAGTACTAAACCGAAAATAGCCACTAGGGTATACCCTATTGGTCTTTTTTATTTCTGTGCTATACTAGGAATTACAAGTGTTCATTAGAACTGTCCAAAAGGAGAATTGGAAATGGCTAAAATCGGTTATGCGCGTGTGAGTTCCAAGGAGCAACATTTAGATCGACAGTTAGCGGCTTTAAAAGACGTTGATAAATTATTTACGGATAAATTAAGTGGGGCTAACACTAATCGGCCAGAACTGCAAAAAATGCTGGCCTATATTCGTGAGGGTGATATTGTAATGGTCACTGAATTAGATCGCTTAGGCAGAAACAACCATGATTTGACTAAGATCATGAACTCCATTCAAAATAAGGGTGCCACCCTAGATGTGTTGAATTTACCGTCCATGACAGGGATTGCTGACCCAAATTTACGTCAACTGATGACCAACTTGATTATTGAACTCTATAAGTATCAGGCCGAAAGTGAACGTAAGCGAATCATTGAGCGCCAGCAACAAGGGATTGTCTTAGCTAAGCAGCAGGGTAAATATCATGGGCGCAAACCCCAATACACCCAAGACGATTCCCGCTTGCAACATGCTTTTAAGCTTTATCGAGCTGGCATGAGTGACATTGATGTGTCCCGAAATACAGGTATTAAACGGACGACCTTTATTCGATACCGTGTGAAATACGGTATTAAAAGAAAATAGGGCCCCCTTTTGGTTAGCACATGTTAACTGAAAGGGTCCCTATTTTCTTTACTTAAAAGTTGTCTCAGGAATCAGCTTACATCCAAATTGTGTACAATCTATATTATGAGAACTAATTTTAGAGTATGATAAAGTTGATTAACAATTTCGATAAAGGCGATGATGGGATGAAAAGCACGACGAAATGGGTAACACGGTGGCCCGAACGAATTAGTTACGGCTTAAGTGACGCCGCCGATAATTTAGTCTTTCAAATGATGACGACCTATTTGCTATTCTTTTACACGGATGTTTATGGACTGACACCAAGCGCGGTGGCCATTTTATTTGTCGTGGCGCGGGTAGCTGACGTTGTTGAAAGTTTTGTCATCGGGATCATGATTGATCACACACATTCACGGTTTGGCAAGAGCCGACCGTTCTTCCTCTGGTATTCGTTACCTTACGTTATTTTTGCGGTTCTCACCTTTGTGACGCCTAACTTTTCGTATAATGGTAAATTAATCTGGGCATATGTGACGTATTTAGGCCTTGGATTTCTGTATACGGCTGTTAATCTGCCAATCACGTCAATCTTACCAACGATGTCGCAGAATACTCGTGAGTTGACGTTGTTGGGTGTCATTCGTCAATTCTTTGGCAGTTCGGTTCAAATTGTGGTGGCGGTATTCACATTACCCTTGGTTGCGTTCTTCGGCCACGGTAATCAGCAAAAAGGGTTCTTGGGCACAATCATCGTGTTTAGCCTGATTTCATTTCTTTTGATTATCAACACGTTTGTCCATGTTCGCGAACGGTTCGCGAATCCTGAAATTGCCCATCAACCGTTAACAACTGTCTTAAAAATGTTGAAACATAATCAGCCATGGATCGTTATGTCAATCGTGATTCTCATGTACTGGCTGGTGACGGCAATTAAGAATCAGACAACCATTTACTATTTTAAATATACGGTGGGAAACGAAAACCTGGTACCACTAGCTAACAGTTTTACCCTGGCAGCGTTAATCGGGGTATTGCTGATCATTCGAATTACCGAGGTTCGCAGTAAGAAGCAAACGATGCTTCGCGGTATTTTAATGGCGCTGGTTGGCCAAGCCGTGATTGCGGTTGGGGTTTATACCAAAATACTGTGGTTCTTGTTTGGCGGTGTCTTGATTAACTCGATTGGCAATGGGATCATTATCGGCCTCGTCTCAATCATGATTGCTGACACAATCCGTTATGGTGCCAGCATGGGGATCCAAGCCGAGGGAGTTCTGGCTTCAACGGATGACTTTGGCGTTAACGTCGGCCTTGGTGTTGGCGGCTTGATTACAGCTGGTTTGTTTCACTTTTCGGGTTACGTTGCCAATCGAACCCAGAATGCCGCAACTCTCACCATGATTGATTTGAATTATGTTTGGATTCCGTTGGTTATTTATGTGGGGATGTATTTTGTATTGCGGCTTTATGATGAGGGGCGGATTGAACGAGCAATAGAAGCAAGAAAATAAGTCCGAATTATATTCTAAATAATAGTTTTTGATTTGCTAACTAACACCGGTGCGGTGTGATATTATTACCTTTTTGCGCCAACGGTTATTGCAATTGGCCAAATAATCTTGCAACCTCACTTTTGAAATGCAATAGATTGTGAGTCGTTCCAGTTAGCACTATACTGAAACTGAGTCTAAATCTAAAAGGAGTGGTTTGCATGGCTGAAAAGTATACAGCAGAAATCGTGCCATTGAACGCTGAGAAGATTGGCACCGCGCCGCACGGTGCCGCGACGTTCACGATTGATGGTGCGCAAATGAAGATTCATATCGATATGTTTGATACACCTGCTAATGTGCAGCATTGGGAACATTTCCACGGATTCCCGGATGGTAAGCCAGCAGAAATCGCCACAGCGGCACAAGATGCTAATGGTGACGGTTTCGTTGATCTGCCAGAAACAGAACCGGTTTCCGGTACAACGATGGTGCCATTTGACGCTGAACCGGCCAAGATGCATGTGCCAAATGACAGTTACCCAGTGGCTGATGCAGAAGGTCACTATGCTTATGACAAACTCGTTGATCTGAAGGAATTGCAGACAGCGTTTAATGCCGCTTTTGGCAGTGACGATTTGCAGCTTGATAAAAGGGTCATTTATATTCATGGTGTGCCGGATACCTTGAAGCTACCGGCTACTGTTCAAGGAACTGTCATGAACTACGATGCCCACGTTACTTTACCAATTGCAGTTGGGAAAATCATCAAAGCTTAAACTAATTAGTTGAATAAATAACCTATAAGTAGTCTTGAAACTTACTGGCAATACGCCTGCTGTTTCAAGGCTACTTTTGGATTTGAAGACCTTATTTACCTATAAATAGAGCTTTTTACATTATATGTACAGATTAATACGGCTCTGGTGCAAAGTTTGCTTGGCAACTTCATTCTAGTATACTGAGTGACAAGAAACGAGGGATTGTGCGCATGTGCACTAGGCCCTGTCAAGTTGACAAATGAAATAATATAAAGTTTTTGGTCACTTAGATGGCTTCATTCCAGTATTCATCCGGGGTGAGGCCATTTCTTTGTGCTGAGCGATTGTCATGATTAAAATATTCGATTCCTGATTCAACGAGCGTTATTAACTCTTGATAGGTCTTTGCTCGCGGATGACGCGCCATCCAGCGAAGTTTAAATTCATTCCACCAGCGCTCCATCGGGGCGTTATCATATGGTGTTCATGGACGCGACATACTGCGGGTGATCTCAAATTGATTGATGAAATGATTGAACGCTCTTGAGGTATACGCCGAACCACGATCGGTGTGAATAAGTGATGGGACCTTACCAACTGCAGTAAAGGCACGCTGAAAAACCTGGATCTCAGCGGCACTCGTTTCTGTGGCGCTGAGATTGTATGCCAAGAGTCGGCGACCATATAAATCCAAGACACCACTTAAGCGGACTTTGTACTCACCACTAAGCCCATAAGTTAGTTCAGTTGAATCAGATAACCAAACTTTATTGGGCGCTGTCACTTGAAAGGTTTGCTTTAAAACATTGTCGAGTAAATATTGTTCAGCTTGTTTGGCCCGTTTATGCTTCTTTGGCCGTACTTGACAGCGAATATCAAGTTCACGCATGACCCGGCGAACTTGCTTCAAAGTTACCGGAAAATCAATTAGTTTATCCGCTTGTAAGTTAGTCAGAAGATTTCCAGCACCGATACCTTGGTGGTGAAAATCAAACCAATATTGGGTGCGTGTTTTGAGTTGTTTATTGTGCTTTTCCCATGTTGTTTCCTGTCGTCTAAGCCCTTTATGATAAGCTTGTCGGCTGACGCCGATAACGGTTAAAAGTTTCGTTACGGCACCATGATTACCTTGGCTGACTACCTTGATAGCGTGGTAAGCCAGCCGATGTGGTTTGTTCACCCCCTGCGCTGAAGTTCCTGAAATTTTTTTATGAAGGCCTCGTAGAGTTCCTTATCTGCCAGTTGTGCTTTTAGTTCTCGGATCTGGAGATTAGCCTTATCTAGTTCGGTTAATTCATGATTGGCTTTTCGATGCCCACGGTTATCTACGAGCGCTTCATAGCCGCCACTTTTAGTCTTGATCACCCAAGTACGGACCTGTTGGTAGGAGACTTGAAAGTGATCCGCGGCTTCGGTATACGAGTGTTTAGCTTTAGTCACATATTCAACGATCTTGATGCGTTCTTCAAAAGTTGTTTGCCGACTCATGGTAGGGACCCGCTTTCTAGACGGTCTGGCCGTCAAGGTTTTATCCCTATTATACCTGGAAACCCAGTTGTCGAGTTGTGTTGATGAACGTAAACCAAATTTTGTGGCTAAATACAGCAGTGACCCTTCACCGGCCAAAAAAGCCTGAACAGCTTTAAGTTTCAATTCGTTGGAATAATGATTATTTGTGTGCGCTTCCGTGAGCCCTGCCAACCCATCACGTTCAAGGCGCGACTGCCAACGCATGAGCGTTTCTCGATGGATACCATGTTGTCTGGTAAAAGTCCCAATTGATAAACCTGATTGCTTGAATTCAGCTAACAGCGCCAACTTTTCCTGAAGCGTGTGTCTAGCTCTAGGCATACAAAAATCTCCCTATGATTAGTCAGATGAATTATAGTATTTCATCTGACAACCATAAAGGGATTATCGCATGTCGTCTGAGAGCGCGTGATTATTTACTTTTTAGTTTATAGTCAAGCTTATCCTTTGTTTCCATCATCGATACCAATTCATCGTAAGTATCACGTGTTTGGGGAGTTAGTGATTCAAGATAATTTTCAATCATCAAAGAAACCATTTCACTAGCTGAACGCTTATCAGCTGTTGCTTTAGACAAAGCCAAAACGGCGTTTCTGGTATGATTATCAACTCGCATGTTTACATCGAAGGTAGGAATTTTTTCCGCACTATCTTCGCCAAAACCTGCTTGCTTTCTAGAAATTGATGATACATTTACGTTTACCTTCTTATCAGGACTTTTTACCTGATCATCATTACCGTGTTTCAAAAGTCCCCCCATATTATTCTGCCTCCAATCTAGATATTAATTCAGTAGCAACAGCCGTATATGTGCTGTGAGTAGCTTTATCCCAAACAGAACGACTGCTTTCAGTGATTCCAGTAAGGTCGTATCTCTTTACTCTTTCCATAGCAGTAATGACATTTTCAAATATGTTGTCTTCCCCAAATTCTTCTACGGCCTGTTTAAGAACGGCATTGTCAATAATTGATTGCCCTTTTGTAAGAACTGGAAGAATACCCGCTACATTTACTTTTGCTCCAAATTCGTCAATTAAATTCGTTTGTAAATAGCTTAAGAAACTTTTTGCTCCCAGCAATGCTCTTTGCTGAGTTTGTAGCATAACAATGATCCAGTCGCAGCACATAAAAACGTTATCGTTTGTTAAACTCATTGTAGGGCTTACATCAAGAAACACGAAGTCGAATTTGCTAGATATATTTGACAAAGAGTTTTTAAGATAGCTGACTTTAGCTTTTTCATCAATGTCTTGTTTATCAACCCACCGACTGAATAAGTTCATATCAGCAGCAGCTGGTATTAAGTCAAGACCGTTCTTAATGTTAATGATGCCGTCATTTAAGTCTTTTCCGTTAATTAGTAATGCGAAAAGAGATGGGTCAATTGTGATGCTGGAATTTTCGTGACTTTTTGTTTTTATCATTAAATCAGTTAGGTTTGCTTGAGGGTCACAATCTACCATAAGCACTTTATATCCCATATTTGATAATTCCCAACTGATTAAGGCTGTAGTAGATGTTTTACCAGTACCACCCTTTTCATTGGCGCAACTAATTATCATTTTTTAAAATTCCTCCATTCGTACACGGTACACGGTGTACTGTGTTATATGTACAGTGTACCGTACTCAGTACACAATGTACAGAAAAAAATACTTAACAATTGAATGCGGAATGACGGCTTTTTTATGAAATTATTTAAGTGTACAGTACACAGTACCCAATACACGGTGTACAGTTTACAAGATACAGTGTACAGTGTACAGTACACGGTACACAAGAAAAGTTGACTAAAAATTTGATAACTGATATAATGATAACCGTAGTCAAAATAGAACATAAAAAAACACCCACCGACGGGAATCGGTGAGCGCCACATAAAAGTCATCTAAGTTACTGACTATTATATCATGGCCGGTGCGATTTTTAAAGCCCTAGGGGACAAGCTGGGGTCTAAATCCAAGGGGACACGTTTGCCAGTGCGACGTCAATAAGTCTGGCTATACCACAACAAGGCTATCTGTACGGCTGGGTGGTGAATGGTGAGCGCGACCATTAACGGCGCGGGTGGTAAAACGAAGCTTCGGCTTGGTGCCATTGATTAGTTGGTGATCGAACAAAAATAAATACGTATCATCAACGCCTGCTAGGGCGTTTTTTAGTAGGCTAAACCGAAAACGTAGGTTTATAATGAGTGGTGGTAGCAATACCGCAATTGTACAGACAAGCGACGGGCGTTAACGACCGACGAACTAAGGGGAAACTTTTAGTAGTAGAATTGTACTCTGGTTCAGTTATTCCAAATAGCTGATTCCAGGGAACAATTCTGCGCTCAAAACGTCACTTCCTCTAAACTGAATGGAAAACCATAACCCGTCAAGTCAAAACCAACATTAGAATCAAGAAAGTTGATGATTTAAAATGCTTGATTTAAGAGATTGTGAGATTGCTTTTACCGGACGTCTAACTACCATGACTCGGGATCAAGCTTTTAGTTTGGCGAAAGTCTTTGGGGCGAAACCACAAAATTGGGTTACGAAACAGACAGATTATTTAGTGGTTGGGTTAATTGAGACGGCTTTAGGTGAGGAGCCCATCACAAAAAAGTTATTGACGGGAACACCAACGATTTCAGAACGGGATTTTTTGGACTGGTGTCAGGCACGATTGGCGCAATGGTCTAGGAGTTTAGGCGGTTAAATTCACAAAGTGAGTTTAATGATTTTTTGGGGATTTTTCATCTAGACCACTCCTCTCCCGTCAAATTTCACAAGGGCCAAATAACGGATCGTTGTTTTATCAGGGCATGAAGGGTTTACTTGGGATAAGCCGCATTATGTGAAGTAGCTTAAAATTGCACAATAAAAAGGCCTACCCAATTGAGGATAGACCTTTTTACTTTATTCAGCTTTGTCATCTACTTTAATCTCAGCACTAGTTGAGGTCACATTAGAAACGTTCGCACTAGTTGGTGCTTTATCAGCTTGGCTAGCAGAGTCCACCTCGTTTGTAACATGTTCTAAGGTGCCTGTCGTGTCCTGTGAGACGTTTACAGTTTGTACGTCTGTAATTACACCTAGCATACCTAAAATGGTCAGAACCGTGTTAATGGTAGATTGCAAATTTAATCCGAATTTGCAATCTACCACTTGACATAGGAGCTATACGGTAATCAAATGTTTGATACCCTTATAAAATAACTTAGCGGCCCATGCTAACGATTATCTCTACGTTGGTATGAGCCGCTTATTAATAATTTGATTTAATCAACTTTTAGTAAAATGGGTAATTAAGGATTACGTGGATATGCCGAGTATCACCCCATAAGTCCCCTTTATCCTGTATCTTTTAGTTTGTATTGTTTAAGTTCGTTTTCCCTTGACGTAAAAATTCTATTCCACCAAAGATTAATGTCCAGCAGATTGCCCCAACGGCCCCAACAATATCTTCTGGGATGAAGAACAGGCTGATGAAAATGATACCGAAGAATAATATAGTTAATGGGCTGGTAATTTTATACCATGGCATAATAAAACCATTTGGTAAAAAATCAGTGGAAGCCCGGTATCTTCTGTGAGCAACTAATGTCAATGTGTAAACAATAATATACATATCACTAGACACGCCGGTTACGATTGTAAAAAATGAACTGATAGCAGTTGTTAAACTCATAATCGGAGTGATTAAGACTAGCGAAGCGGTAAAAGCAATTGCAGCGGCAGGGACGCCACTGCTTGATATATTAGCAAACATCTTATACATCCAACTGCTTTTGGAAACTTCGGTTGCCAGTTGATAAAAATGACGGCCTGCTGAAAAAATACAACTATTTAATGCAGATGCAGCGGACGTTAAGACAACGAAATTGATAGTGGCAGCAGCTGCCGGAAATCCAGCTAATTTAAATACTTGAACAAACGGACTACTGTTTGCTGATAGTGACGTCCAAGGAATGATTATCATAATTACAACTAGTGCACCGATATAAAATAATAATATTCGCAATAGTGTTTCATTTACCGCCTTTTTTATAACTGTGTGTGGGGATTTAGCTTCGCCAATCGTAATACTAACAAATTCAATTCCTTGAAAAGCAAAAAATACCATTGGAAATGCAGCAATAAAATTAAAAATACCATGTGGGAATAGTGTGTAATCATGACTAATATTTGTTAATGATACGTGCCCAAGTGGGGTGACGGAATGGTTTATGAGCATGAAAACACCAGTTAAAATCATGGCAATTATAGCAATAATCTTAATCATGGCAAACCAGAACTCAGCTTCCCCAAATAATCGTGCTGCAATTAAATTGACACTCACCAGAATTCCTAAAAAAACTAATTCAATAATCCAAGCAGGAACGCTTGGTAGCCAGTACTGGACATAAGTCGCTGTTGCAGTCAACTCAGCCATGCAAACAAATACTAAACCAATCCAATAAGTCCAACCAGTAAAATGTCCGATTGTTGGCCCCAAATATCTTGAAATGAATGAAACAAAAGTATGCTGTGTAGGATCCGCATAAAACATCTCACCAATAGCCCGCATCATAAAGAAGAAAAATAACCCTAGTATTAAGTAAACTAACATTACTGACGGGCCGGTTTTACTAATCGTACTACCAGATCCGAGGAACAGTCCGGTACCAATTGTTCCACCAATTGCAATCATTTGGACGTGGCGGTTGCTTAAGGATCGCATGGTTCCGTCTTGATTTTTAACAATTTTTGGTTTCATATAGAGCCTCCTCAAACATTAAAATAAGATTAGCTTGCAATTAAAATTCCTCATATTATACCACTGTTTGTCATGTGTCGCTATCCATGTTATGTTTTTTGACATGTTACTCACAAAGTTCAGGAAACTTTTAACATTAAGGTAGATTGGGAAATTAATCCGAACAGCGTTCGGATTAATTTCCCAATCTACCTGACAAAATCAACAAATTTCAATTACTATGAAGCCGATAACGTATATGGAGCCCTATTTTTCCAGTTCCCTAAGGTATTAATGTATGGCGAGCAATATAAACATTTAAGCAGTGATGCTAAATTGGCTTATATGGTACTGAAAGACCGGCTAGAGTATTCTTTGCGTAATCATTGGGTTGATGAAGATAATCATGTTTACTTTATTTTTACCGTTCAAGAACTACAAGACTTATTTAACTGCGCTACTGAAAAAGCCGTTAAAATAAAAAAAGAATTACAAACAGCCAATCTATTAAAACAAATTCAAATGGGATTTAATCCTAAAACGAAAAAGAATGAACCGAATCGTTTATACCTTTCCAAGCTCGATGTGAAAGCTACTGATGTCTATTTAAGGGGTGAATATGGACAAGAAACGCCGAAATTCCTTGCTACGAGCGGAATTTCGAAAATCGAAAGCAATCTATATAAAGATTCTAAAAACATAGATACTAATAGATACAATATAGATACTCAAAAGTTGGACTTTTCCACAGCCCATTTCTCACCAGCAGAAATTCAAAAGCAAAACCAGGATTTGGTGAACCATGCTAATGATTTCTTAACTGATGAAGACAGTGGCTTACCGGTTTTCTTAGAACCCGAAGCTGTGCAACTACTTAGTTTTTGGTGCCGTACCCCGCAACAAATGCGGCGCTTCATTGGCATTATCTTAAATGCTAAGTACCGAGTTGAAAAGGATCATCAAGATATTGGCGTCATAATCCCGCTTTACGACGAAGAACTAAAACCTTTGATGACTAAAGCCTTAAGACGCTACTTTAACGCTCTAAGAAGCAATGAAAAGCATATCAAGAACGTGGAAAACTACTTGTACGGCACCATGCAAAACCTATTTGGCGTTTGGTGGAATAAACAAGCGGCTAGAGAATATGCGGCCAAACACCCTAAAGATGAGCGTGCTTAAAACTAAAAAGCTATATAAGGCCATTTAAGCTGTTTTAAACAGATAGAGCATAATTATATTAAACGAGTTTTAAAATGCGCTTACGGGCACTTTAGGAACGTTGTATAAGTGCCATTGCGGAAAGGACAGCAAACTTAAATTCACAACTTTTAAAGAAGCAGGCTAATTGAGATGGTACTCAAAGATTAGTATAATGTGAGTAGTAATAAAGGGGGGCGAGAAAATCATGGCAGTTAAGGAAAAGAAACGCGTACAAGTCCAGATTGACAAAGAATTGGCAGATAATACCGAAGCCGTTTTAAGCCAGTTAGGTCTAAACCCAACTACCGCGATCAATATGTTTTATAAGCGGATCGTAGCTGACGCAGCATTACCGTTTAAACCAGCCCTGAGCGAAGCCGAAAGAGCTAATTTAAGCCTTTTAAAGGCTACCAAAGAGACACCAGTAACAGAGTTCAAAGACGCTAAAGAAGTCGCTGATTGGCTCAATGATCCAGATGAGGACTAATGGCTTATCAGATTAAATAAATTAATAACTTGGAAGTGTGATGAACATGAAAGATACAATCACAATTAATGACTTTTTTGAAATTGCCAAAGAAACTGATTTAAAAGATTTACTTGATAAGTCATTACATGAGCCAGATCCAGAAAAGCGCAAAGTATATGACGCTTTATATACCTACTTTTTAGATAAAAGGCAAGATGAGGTTATTAAGCGAAAGGACTTTGTCCGTTGATAGATAAACCCCAATATATAATTGTTGCTGGTATTAACGGAGCAGGAAAAAGTACGCTATACGATACATTTCCCATCTTGTTTGACAAAACAAAACGGATTAACGCTGATGAACTTTTAAGACAAATGGGTGGCGATTGGCATAAAGATAGTGACAACTTAAAAGCCATGAAAGAATAAATCAAACAACTACACTATGCTTTAGATCACCAGCAAAGTATTCACGTAGAAACAACACTGGCAGGTAGAGGCAAAGCTCAACTCAATTTGATTGACAAAGCTCACAAAAATGGCTTTGAAGTGACTTTATTATATGTTACTTTGCGAGATGAAAATTTAGCTATCCAAAGGGTCAACGAACGGGTACAAAAAGGTGGCCACGGTGTTCCAGTAGCAACGATCAAGAAACGTTATCAGCAATCCAAACATAATTTGCCATTAGTGGCCTTTAAATCTGATAAGGTCATGATCTATGATAATAGCGAAAAGTTTACCTCTGTTTATGCAAGAGAGAAGGGACAAGTTTTTAAGAACGATTTGAGGCATTTTCCTTGGATAAACCAAAATATTACTTATCCAGAAAGGGTGCAAAAGCAGTTACAAAATTTTGCAGATCAAAACCCAGAAGTAAATCCTAAAAATGATCCAGAAAATAAAAACGATCGGCCTAGTTATTAGGTTGATCGTTTTTGAGTTTATTCGGTTTATGGGCGTTAACATAGTCAGCAAATGTTTTTAAAAGTTCTTCGGTTTGTTCGACCGAGAGGTTATTAGCTTGAAAGTACTTTTCTAATAAAGCCCCTTTTTGAATTAATCGGCGAGAACGGGCTTTGCGGGATTGCCGATTTTCATAGTATTTAGATTGCCGTAATTTAAAATCTTCCCGCTCAATTTTTTGTTTTAAACGCGCTTGCTGCTCGACTAGTTTTTCATATTGATTAGACATGGAATTTCCCCATCTCGTATGGCTAATGATCTACGGACTTTACCTTTAAAAATTCAGAAAATTGCTTGGCTAAAAGCTTAATCTGATCGTCAGACAAATTAGCATAATCTAAATTGGCTTGACTGATGATTTGTTTACCTAGCCGTTGTTCAATCTTATTTTTTTCATCCTTAATTTTTTGATTAAGGGCTTTTAATTTAGCTTCTTGTTTTTCTAAGTTACTTTGAGACATAACGATCCCTCCAATCATATTAGAAATAATCACCGACACTATATCATAAGGGAAACGTTAAGTCAAAGGATAAAAGTTGAAATAGCGAAGCGGAAGGCATACACTAAGTTAAAGTTAAGAGAATCAGAAGACCGAGTGAAACGAGGTCAATGCGCACTTACACGTCATCTTTGATGACGTTGTGCTAAACCCATTAAAACCTGTATTAGAAGTCGCCGATGGCGACAACAAAGTCAAACCCATAAACCCAAAGAAAGGTGGTGACCGACATGGCAATTTTTCACATGAGTTTTAGTAATATTAGTGCTGGTAAAGGACGAAGTGCGATTGCCAGTGCCGCTTATCGAAGTGGTGAAAAGCTATTTGATGATCAAGAAGGTCGCCACTATTTTTATGCCCGCTCGGTTATGCCAGAAAGCTTTATTTTAACCCCCAAAAATGCACCAGAATGGGCCAGTGATCGAGAGCAGTTGTGGAATGAAGTTGAAACGAAAGATCGTAAATCAAACTCACGGTATGCAAAAGAGTTTAACGTGGCTTTACCGGTAGAATTAAGTGAATCCGAACAGAAAGAATTACTGACAAAATATGTGCAAGAAAATTTTGTTGATGAGGGCATGGTAGCCGACGTGGCAATTCATCGCGACCACCCAGATAATCC
This sequence comes from Pediococcus damnosus, assembly GCF_001611155.1. Classification (NCBI taxonomy): domain Bacteria; kingdom Bacillati; phylum Bacillota; class Bacilli; order Lactobacillales; family Lactobacillaceae; genus Pediococcus; species Pediococcus damnosus. Next base: position 26,102 of record NZ_CP012296.1, on the reverse strand, counting down.
GCACGCTCATGTGATGTTAACCAATCGCCCATTTAACCCCGATGGTACTTGGGGACAGAAAACAAAAACCGAATACATTTTAGATAGTCATGGTAATAAAACTAAGACCCCTGCAGGGAATGTGAGAAACCGAAAAATTTGGTTGGTTGATTGGGATAAAAAAGAAAAAATAACTGAATGGCGGCACAATTGGGCGGTTAGTGTAAATCAAGTTTTAGAGCAAAAAAATATTCCCGATCGGATCAGTGAAAAATCCTTTGAAGATCAAGGAATAAATGAAGTTCCAACTCAACATGAGGGAATCAATAGTAAGCGGCATGAAAGAAAAGAATTTAACCAACAAGTTAAGGACTATCGCAAGGCCAAAGCCAGTTATAAAAATAACCAAGAAAAAGTAATCAATAGAGGTCATTTAGATAGCCTAAGTAAACACTTCTCGTTTAATGAAAAACGGGTAGTCAAAGAGTTAAGCCATGAACTGAAAACTTATATCAGTTTGGAGAACTTAGATGATAAGCGGCGCATGCTATTTAATTGGAAAAACAGCACCTTAATTAAACATGCGGTTGGTGAAGATGTGACTAAACAATTATTGACAATTAACCAACAAGAAAGCTCACTCAAAAAAGCAGATGAACTCTTAAATAAAGTAGTTGATCGCACGACTAAAAAACTTTATCCAGAGCTTAATTTTGAACAGACCACGCAAGCTGAAAGACGAGAATTAATTAAGGAAACCGATAGCGAACAAACAGTTTTCAAGGGTAGTGAATTAAACGAACGTTTAATGAATATTCGTGATGATTTGTTGACCCAACAATTATTGACCTTTACTAAGCGGCCATACGTTGGTTTTAAGTTATTAATGCAAAAAGAAAAGGAAGTCAAAATCGAGCTTAAATATACGCTGATGATTCATGATGATAGCTTAGAAAGTCTAGAACACGTTGATCAAGGTCTACTAGAAAAGTATTCACCAACCGAGCAGCAAAAGATTACTCGCGCAGTCAAAGATTTGCGAACAATCATGGCTGTTAAGCAAGTCATTAAAACGCAATACCATGAAGTATTGAAAAGGGCCTTTCCCAAAGGCGATTTAGATGAATTACCAATGACTAAACAGGAACAAGCCTATACAGCCGTGATGTACTATGATCCTGTTTTAAAGCCATGTCAGGCTGAAACAATTGAACAGTGGCAAGCAAATCCACCACAGGTGTTCAGTCCCCAAGAACATCAACAAGGACTAGCTTATTTATCGGGACAGCTTAGCTTAGATCAGTTAGAAAATCATCACTTACAACGGGTTTTAAAGCATGATGGCACTAAACAACTCTTTTTTGGCGAATGCAAAGCCGATCCGACGATTAAGAACAGTCAGATCGAGAAAATCCAAAAGCAGTTAAAAGGGCAACAAGCCAAGGACGACCAGTACAGAAAAGCAAATATGGGGCATTATCAACCGCTAAATTATAAGCCAGTTAGTCCAGACTATTACTTAAAGACGGCCTTTAGTGATGCGATCATGACTGTTCTATATGCTCGCGATGAAGATTACCAACGGCAAAAGCAAGAACGTGGACTGAAAGAAACCGAGTGGGAAATGACGAAAAAGCAGCGGCAACACCAAACCCGGAACCGGCATGAAGATGGGGGTATGCACTTGTAAGAACCTGTCTAGTATCTTTTAAGAACTATCTTCAGGAAGGCCAATACAACCATTTGAAGACTGCTGTTAAGGGCACGTTCACAGTTTTTCCAAAGTCGCCGACATTTGTCTAGCCAACTCCATGAACGTTCAACGATCCATCGTTGCGGTAACACCGTGAACATATGCAACTCGTTGCGTTTAGCTACCGTCGTCTTAGCATTCAAAATGAGCTTCACCTGATCCGCAAAGTCATTGCCAATGGAGCCACCATCAACCATGACATGCTGAACCAGCTCTAAATTTTGACTAGCCAAACTAAACATAGCCAATGCACCTGAACGATCTGATACATTAGCTCGTGTCACGAGAATGGCTTGTGGTAAACCATTAATATCAACCGCCATATGACGCTTAATCCCTGAAATCTTTTTGCCGCCATCGTAGCCACTATTTTTCGTTAAATCAGTGGTTTTAACACTTTGAGCATCAACAATCACAAACGACGTTCGGGCCGATCGGCCCTGTGCAAAGCGATAGGAAGCGACAGTTTTTTTAAAAGCCTTTCTAATAGCGAATCAGCTGTCGGGTCTGGTTTATCTCGCCACATATCGTAATAGCGGTAGACAGTGTGCCATTCCGGGAAATCGTGCGGTAATTCACGCCATTGACACCCTGTAGTAAGCGAGTAAAGGATGGCATTGAATACGTCATAAAGATCATAACGACGCGGTCTTGTATGCTTGCGGAAGTTTTCTAAATCAGGTTGTATTAACGCAAATTGCGCTCGAGAAATATTGCTTGGATAATCTGGCATGACAAACTCCTCAGTCGGTTTTCCACAATTCTACCAGATTCAGCAGATACTAGACAGGTTCTTAGGACGTTTATACCTAAAAACGCGGTAGAACATAACTAGCATAGTGACAAATGCCGCTAGCCAAAGAATCACTAAAAATGTGGACATAAAGATACTCTCCCTAGTTTATTTTTACTAATAGTGACCGTAGTTGTATAAGTAACAAAGGCCGGTTCCCCCCAGATAGGACTATTAATAAACACATAAGGACAGTTTACTATTTAATTAGTTAAATATCAGTATAAATATTAATATTTGGATAAAGTGTCTAATTAATTCGTGTACACAAACTGACTTTACGAATCACCCAGCAAATTTCACTTGGAATAATAGTGAAATCAGACACTTTTCTTAGGGGTAGTCCCCTCCACCGCCTTCACCCCATCCCCCACAACCACCTCATAGTCCACGGCCCCAACACCCAGAATCCGCCGGTCCCAGTCTGCGGCGATGCCCAGGCACAACATACGCCGCGCCGCACCACCGTCATTCCCAGTACCGCCATCGATCCGTGCTACCAACCGCTCTAGGTGCGCAGCGAGTCGTCCCACAAAGTCGACTACCCGCTGATCCGCAAGCTGTCGGAAGATAGCCTGCTTGGCGTCCAGTTCGTACCCGACGAGGTCGAATATATCCTCCCAACGCAGGTAGTCGAAGTTTTGGTCGATGGCCGCACTCAGCATGTCCTCCACGACCCATTCCGCGACGGCGTACTTGTCTTCAAAGTACTCGTAGAATGTCTGCCGCCGCATTTTCGCCATCCGCATAATGGAGCTGACCGCCGTTCGGTCAAAGCCGTCGCGCACTAGTACCTTGGTGAACGCAACGGCAATTTTTTTGCGCGTAATGTAAGTCATCGCGGCCTCCTATTGCTGCGGCCAGCTTGGCGTTTGCACCGGCGCCTGCAGGAGTGGTAGCCATGCCGCGTCCGCGAGGCGGAGCAGGGACAGTGACAGCCCGTGCATCCCATTGGCACTCAAAAAATTGCCGGCTTTGACAAAGTCGACCTGTACGTTCCCTAGCGCCAGCAGTTGCCGGATGTCGTTCGCGGAGACCAGGGTCTCCATCGTGGTTGTGCCTCCCAAAGAGTTCACCAGGACGGCAAAGTGGTCACCGGCCTGCCAGTGAAAGTTAATCCGCAGTTTGTCTACCAACTCGTTGGCCAGCAGTTCCGATGAACGAAACGTCTCCTCATGGTATCCGGGTTCGCCGTGGATTCCTACACCGTACGAAATGGTATCTTCTGGGAGGTTGAACGACGGATTTTCATGGCCGGGGATGTACGCACCGCTGGATGAGAAGCCAATCGTTTTTAGTTCCGGCAGTAGCTTATCCGCCAAAGTCTTCAGCCCGGCAACCGAGGTTCCCTGAGCTGCGGCCGCACCCACCATTTTGTGTACCAAAATGGTGCCGGCGACCCCGCGGCGGCGTTGCTGGTGGTCCGGGCCGGTGACCGATACGTCATCACGGACGATTGCCGTTCCGATATCCCACCCGTCTTGGCGTAGTTCCTCGGCTGCCGCCGTGAACTCCTTCACGTCTTGGACGAAATTCTTTACGATAAGGAACGCCCGCCGCTGATGGGTGGCTGCCCGGATGACGCGGACAATTTCCGCCGCGGTTGGGGGCATGAAGAAGTCGCCCATGATAGCACCCGTCAGCATACCTTTGCCCACGTATCCCCAGTGCGCTGGGTCGTGGCCACTACCGCCGCCGCTGAAAATTGGCACTGTTGTGTCGACAAAGGTGCTGTCGATAAAGCCGTGCGTGCCGGGTACCGCCGTCAGCGTGGGGTAGGCCCATGTGATGCCATCACGCATTTCCGTTAGCGCACGGATCGAATCGTTTAATATTTGCATACGCGTGTCCTCCGCCAATTAGATACTCAAATTATACAGCAAGCCGTACAGATGTCCAAAAGCGGACACATTTACAATCTTGTCCGTCGTTATGTATCCGATTACAATATATAATACAGGACGTAGAGGTATAACAAGCAAAGGAGACGACATCAATGAAAAAGATTATTAACGATCCCGCCAACGTGGTGGACGAGATGCTGGACGGGCTGGTGCGTGGCTACCCGCAGTACGTGGAACGTATCGAGGGTACCGGTGCCATCGTACGTAGCGATAAGGCGTCTATGCAGGGCAAAGTCGGCCTTGTGAGTGGCGGCGGTAGCGGTCACGAGCCAGCACACCCGGGTTACGTCGGTAAGGGGATGCTGAGTGGCGCGGTGGCCGGCCAGGTATTCACTTCCCCAACGCCAGACCAGATTTACGCTGCCATTAAGGCCGTTAACACCGGTAGCGGAGTGTTCCTGATTGTGAAGAACTACTCCGGTGACGTGATGAACTTCGACATGGCCAAAGACATGGCGAAACTGGACGACATTCCGGTAAAGTCAATCGTGGTCGATGACGATATCGCCGTGAAGGACAGCCTGTACACGCAGGGACGCCGCGGTGTGGCCGGCACCGTGTTAATGCACAAAGTTTTGGGTGCTGCGGCCGACCAGGGTGCAACTCTGGACGAGATTGAGGCATTGGCCCAGAAAGTCTTGCCGAACATTAAGACCATCGCGGTTGCACTTTCGGCAGCGACGGTTCCTGAAGTCGGCAAACCCGGCTTTGAACTGGCGGACGACGAGATCGAATACGGCGTCGGGATTCACAGTGAGCCCGGTTACCGGCGGGAAAAGTTGCAGCCGTCGCACGACCTGGTGACGGAACTGGTGGGTAAGTTGGATGATGAGCAGCACCTGTCTTCCGACAAGCAGTACGGCGTGTTGGTCAACGGGATGGGTGCAACGCCGCTGATGGAGCAGTACATCTTTACTCACGACCTGCTTAATAATTTGGACAAACGGAACATCAAACCGGTGTTCACAAAGGTGGGTAACTTCATGACGTCCATTGATATGGCGGGGATTTCCCTCACCATCTTTGAACTTGCTGACCCGCAGTGGCTTGATTATCTGAACTATCCCGTTGAAACGATTGCTTGGTAGAGGGGGCCCTAATATGACAGAATTGACGGTAAACGTAGCACAGCGTTGGCTAGACGGGTTTGCGGCCGCTATTGCTGAACACAAGGACTACCTGAGCGAGCTGGACACCCCCATCGGTGACGGTGACCATGGTAGCAACATGGCGCGGGGCCTGACCGCGGTGCAGGAGGCAATTGACGGCAAGGACTTTGACAACTTGAAGGACTTGTTTAAGTCCGTCGCTATGGCGCTAATTAGCAAAGTCGGCGGTGCATCTGGGCCACTATATGGCACGGCCTTCCTCGAGATGGCTAAACTGGGCGATACGGATAGCGACCTAGGTGACCTACTGGCCACGGCTTTGGCCGGCATCGAAAAGCGCGGCGGGGCTACGCCTGGCGACAAGACGATGGTCGACGTGTGGACGCCAGTGGTGGAGGCCGTCCAAGCAGGCGGACTAAAGCAAAGTGACGTGGATGCAGCGGTTAACTCCACGGAGCCGATGGTGGCGCACAAGGGGCGGGCGTCATACCTCGGTGAGCGGTCCGTGGGCCACCTGGACCCCGGCAGCGTGTCGAGCGGCTACCTCTTCACAGCGTTGATTAATACGGGGGTGTTCGCATGAGTTACGGGATCATTATCGCCTCCCACGTGGAGGACATTGCCCGCGGGGTCGCGAACCTCGCGCAACAGGCTGCTAAGGACGTCCCCATCACCTTTGCCGGTGGTACGGACGATGGCGGTATCGGTAGCAGTATGACCAAAATTACTGCGGCGATTGATGCCAACGGTGCCGACGAACTGCTCGCTTTTTACGACCTGGGTAGTGCCAAGATGAACCTCGACATGGCCGTGGAGTTGGCGGACAAACCCGTGCACGTGTACGATGTGGCCCTGGTTGAGGGGGCATACAGCGCCGCAACGTTAGCTGGCGCAGGTTTGGACCTGGCTGGAATCGAGGCCCAATTAGCACCGTTGAAGATTAAATAGGGAGGTGTCGATAATGAGTGGATTTATGGGTGAGTTTCTGGGCACGCTGGTGCTGATTGTCTTTGGTGTCGGCAGTGGCGCGGCCACTAACCTGAAGGGTAATTACGCCCGCAACCAAAACTGGACCTTCATTGCGTTGGCGTGGGGTTTGGGCGTAACTTTTGGTGTGTACGTGGCCGGGCAGTTCGGTTCGCAGGGACACCTGAATCCGGCCGTAACCATCGGCTTTGCGGCATTTGGCTTCTTCCCGTGGTCACAGGTGGGTGGCTACCTGCTGGGACAGTTTCTGGGGGCGTTTCTCGGCGCCGTCATTGTGATGATTCAGTACTATCCGCACTTCAAAGGCGCGCGTGGTGGTGCAGCTGATGGCAATTCCGTGGGCATCTTTGCGACTGGGCCCGCCATTAAGAACCCGCTATTTAACTACCTGAGCGAAACCATCGCGACGTTCTTCTTCGTCTTTGTGTTGTTGAACCTGGGTAACTTTACCACCGGGCTGAAGCCGCTGATTGTCGGCCTGCTGATTGCCGTCGTTGGCCAGACACTCGGTGGGACGACCGGATTTGCGATTAACCCGGCGCGTGACTTTGCCCCACGCTTGGCGTACGCAATTCTGCCGGTACCGAATAAGGGTAGCGCCAACTGGAGCTACGCGTGGGTACCGATTCTTGGACCGCTGAGTGGTGGGTTGATTGCCGCGGCGGTTGAGGCATTACTGAAGTAAGTGTTGGATGAATGAGGCTGCGGATGCGCAGCCTTTTTCGTTGCAGTAAACACAACCATTTTCGCGAAATTACCGATAATGCTACTTAATCGTTGAGCATGCGTATAAACGTGCGAATAATTACGGAGGATGGTTAATGTAGCTAACACCAGAAAAACTACAACGAATTGTTTTAGCCAGGGATTTATATTACAAAAAAGCAAAGGCAAGGGCGGTCATCGGCGCTATCTACATCCCGACGGTAGGACGACCGAAATACCTTTTCATGCGGGGGAAGTTAGTAGGTCGACTAAACGCAAGGTGTTAGAACAAATTGGCTTTACCGTGCAAGTGTAAGAAGGGTAGGTTAAGAATAATGACACAGGATCAAATACTGGTTTACCCAACCATCTTTGAAAAAAACACGGATGACCCCAGTGGGTATTACTACACCGTTACCAGCCCGAATATCGACGGCATGGTGACTGAGGGGACGATGCGGGCCGAAGCCGCGCTGATGGCCGTTGACGCGATTGCTACCATGCTTGACGGCGAGGTCTACCCTCCGGCGCAGGATCCCAGCGACTGGCAGTTGGCGGCCAATGAGTCGATCGTTACATTACCGTTAACATGACTGAATGGTTACGGGAAAATGCACTGTACCGTGCACGCGAACGTAAGGTGCGAATGAACATCATGGTGCCGGTATCGTTGCGGGACGCTTCCCGTCAGCAGGGCATTAACGTTAGCAAAGTGGCAACAGAGGCCTTAGCCGAGTTGCTGGGTTAGTCACTGAATAAAAATTTTCTTCTTGGCGAACTTATTAGCTGGTAATCACAACTAATAAGTCCGGTTTTTTGGTGTGGTGTGTTGAACAGTACCGGGTTGTGGCCGGGCATAACGCAAAAAGCGTGGACCGCTTCAGCCCACGCTTCGTTACGTCTGTATATTTATGCCCGCACAATGTTTCTAGTCGCCTCAATAATCCGCGCGGCCACCTCGGGGTTATCCATGGTGTACAGGTGGATACCGTTCACACCGTGGGCCAGGAGGTCGACAATTTGGTCGATGGCGTAGGCGATGCCTGCGTCCCGGAGCGCCTCTGGTTTATCGGCAAACCGGTTGATCAGGGCCTGTAACTTTTCTGGGATCGTCACGCCGGCCATCATGTGGGCCGCCTGCTTGGCCGTCATCAGGGGCATGATCCCGGCCTCAATGGACACCGTAATCCCGGCAAAACGGCAGCGTTCCTGGAAGTGGTAAAACTCCTGGTTGTCGTAAAACAACTGTGTGATCAGTTCGCTGGTGCCCGCATCCACTTTGCGTTTAAGGTTCTGGATGTCGGCCAACGAATCGGCTGACTCCGGGTGCCCCTCGGGGTAGCACGCGCCGATGACGTTGAAATTGCCACGCGTGTGGATGTAGCTCACCAGGTCGCTAGCAAAGGGAAAGTCGTTGCTGACCCGGCCGGTTGCGGGAATATCGCCGCGTAGTGCTAAGAACCTGTCTAGTATCTGCTGAATCTGGTAGAATTGTGGAAAACCGACTGAGGAGTTTGTCATGCCAGATTATCCAAGCAATATTTCTCGAGCGCAATTTGCGTTAATACAACCTGATTTAGAAAACTTCCGCAAGCATACAAGACCGCGTCGTTATGATCTTTATGACGTATTCAATGCCATCCTTTACTCGCTTACTACAGGGTGTCAATGGCGTGAATTACCGCACGATTTCCCGGAATGGCACACTGTCTACCGCTATTACGATATGTGGCGAGATAAACCAGACCCGACAACTGATTCGCTATTAGAAAGGCTTTTAAAAAAACTGTCGCTTCCTATCGCTTTGCACAGGGCCGATCGGCCCGAACGTCGTTTGTGATTGTTGATGCTCAAAGTGTTAAAACCACTGATTTAACGAAAAATAGTGGCTACGATGGCGGCAAAAAGATTTCAGGGATTAAGCGTCATATGGCGGTTGATATTAATGGTTTACCACAAGCCATTCTCGTGACACGAGCTAATGTATCAGATCGTTCAGGTGCATTGGCTATGTTTAGTTTGGCTAGTCAAAATTTAGAGCTGGTTCAGCATGTCATGGTTGATGGTGGCTCCATTGGCAATGACTTTGCGGATCAGGTGAAGCTCATTTTGAATGCTAAGACGACGGTAGCTAAACGCAACGAGTTGCATATGTTCACGGTGTTACCGCAACGATGGATCGTTGAACGTTCATGGAGTTGGCTAGACAAATGTCGGCGACTTTGGAAAAACTGTGAACGTGCCCTTAACAGCAGTCTTCAAATGGTTGTATTGGCCTTCCTGAAGATAGTTCTTAAAAGATACTAGACAGGTTCTAAAGGGCTTAGATATATTAGATGCAATTTTTTGGACGTCTTGAATATATAATGAGTAAAGTATTTAGATAGAGTAAAGCGGGGCCATAACTTAATAGTTTCGCGCTCTTCTTGAGCAATATACTTATATAGTTCGACAATAATTGTCGTAATCAAGTTACGAAGGTTAGGATCTTCAATACTTGCAAAGCTAGGCAGATTTAGAACATTCAATTGAGCTCCACGATGCCGAATGGTTTCGATGATGTCAGTCAAATCATGAGAATTGCGACCAAGTCGATCAAGGCTCAGTACCACTACTTCATCATCATCACGAATATAGTCTAACATTGCTTTCAGTTGAGGACGATCGGCATTTTTACCTGAAAGCTTCTCTTGAAAGATTTTATTAACACCGGCATCATGTAGCTGTTCAATTTGACGTGCAAGATTTTGATCACGCGTACTAACACGCGCATAACCGATTTTAGCCAATTTCAGGTCGCCTCCGGGTCACTTATATGTAACTGATAATACTCCCTTCTCACTCTAGTTACAATAGGGTACAACGTATTGTATCCACAGCTGGGACAGCGCCTGAGTGTGTAGGTAAGCTCTGCCTGGATGACCAAATACTTTTTGCGACCCGAGCCCCGACCATGAAATTCCTCACGAGTACCGAACACCTGAATGTTTGTGTCTGTAATTCCCAGTAATTTAAGTGTATTATCTAGTTGAGACATCTATTCCTACCCCGCTTATCTTGAGTTTCGTCGCTTAAAGCATAGCACTAGGGAGGCTTAGATGCCTTTTTTTGTTATCAAAAAGGGCCTAGTACTTTTGGAATGGAAATACTTTCCAACACCAAAAATTCTAGACCCGTTTATTTCCCCGGTTATATCCGGTAATTTGATCGAATTCAGTAGTTTGAATGCAGCTATTGTGGTGTTCGCAGTTTTTCCGCTCTTAGCAGTTGGATTGCTGCAACTGGCTCAAAAGTGGGACACAGCTTTGATCAGACAGCAGGTACCGGAATTGAATCACCAAATGGAAGATTAAAAGGAGAAAACTCATCATGCAACGACTCATCAAAATACGGAGGTCCTCTAAACAAGCAACTGTCGGCGACGTTCGCCAAGGGTTACGACTGTTAGCAGTATTACTGATCGGCGTACCGCTGCTTTTTGCCGTTTATCTGTGGTTAAAGGCCCAACAACAAGGCGAAGGGGTATTTACCTTATTGAATGCTCAACCATACTTGACGATCATGGGGTTGGTCGCCTGTTTAGATATCATTTCCGGTAGCTTATTATTGCAATTTGGGGACAGTATCAGCACTAATAAATCGCTGTTTTCCGTGAGTGTGGGATTGCTGATCATCACCCACTTATTACTTTCAAACCTGCTGATTGCCGGCGTTGGTGCCGTGTTGTGGTGGCAGCAGCGGAGATCAGCAGGGACTAGAGTGAAAATCAATGCTGGTGCGCTGCTCATCATCAGCAGTCTGACGACGTTATATGGGCTAAGCTTGCTGGGTATTTTGCGATTGCTTTTGGGATAACTATGGTCGAACAAAAAACCGACAGCGCTGTCGGTTTTTTTACGTGAAACGGGTTACTGACAAACTTTGAAAGTAAATCATGATGATTGGCGATGCGAAGGTCAATTGTGTCACTTAGTTGGCAGTATAGTGTCTGTCAGCACACACCTAATTGTTTGAGAGGTGCAAACCGGCTAACCTGGGAGTGGCACTTTGGATGCCAAATCCTCACAAAAAATGGACTATCGCACAAAAGCCGGATTTGACTCAGATGAGTCACTTTCTTTCTGAGACATTGCTCAGAAAGTCAAGGAAGGCTTGTCTGGTATCATCAGGAGCATCAATAAAAACATTGTGTCCTGCATTTGGAACTATCCGGTTAATGATCGTTGGCATTTGGGCACTGAAGCCGAGTTGATCGCCGTAGCCAACCTCAGTATCGTTTTGGCCCAAGATCATGTGGACAGGCAATGATTGATCAAGTAACTTGGGCAGCTGAGGTTCAAAGCTAAAGGCGTAATGTCCGCTTGCCTTGATCTGGTTCCAAGCGGCGAGGTTGAATTGCTTGATCCCGGGCAGGATAAGCCGTTGATAGTCAGCCCAGGTCTGGGTTGAGACCTTGACATTCATTTTCAAAAAATCTTGAAAAGCGGGCGTTTCTGGACGAATGGGTTCCAAAATTAGGTGCTTTTGAGCTGCGACAGTCCGCTTACTTTTTTCAGCGATCACGACGGGGGCGGTGAGAAATGCGCCGACAAAATTTTGAGGATGTTTGGCGATCAGACCTAGAGCTAAATAACCGCCGTAGGAGTGGCCGACCAGAATTGCTTTTCTGCCTCCAGCAATAGGGGTGATAAATTTGTGAATCATCGCTAGTACCTGATCAGATGTGGTCAGTTCTGGTGGCATTATCGATTCGCCCATGCCCGGCAGATCGACGTAGACCCGCTGATAAGATGGTGTCGTCGCCTTTTCAAGCGATGGCTCAAAGAAACCACGCATACTTTCGGCGTTCAAGCCTAGTCCATGCAGAAAGATAATGGGTTGGCCTGATCCAAGCGATTCAAAATGTAACCCTGAGAAAAAAGGCATAGCTTAACCTCCAAATTTGAGCAAAACTAATGACGATCACTTTTTGAGCAGCGGATTAACTTTTCGTCGTTTTCTCCGCGGTGCGTTTGATCAATTGGGTGATCTGTTTTTGGTGCGGCCAGCTGTTGTGGGTGTTTTGCAGCAGATAAAAATTACGCAAAAAATGCGGCCCCAGCGGTTTGATTGGGACGTTGGTGATGGCGATCTTGTCAGAGACGAGCGCTTGGCCGATCCCGTCTTGCACCAACTCCTGGAGCATCGCGTTGCTGTTAACGGTCATGATGTGACGCGGCGTGATCGCTTGCTCGCGGAGATATTGATCGGTGTAAAAGCGAATACCGGAACCGGCTTCCCGGGTGATCCATGTCCCAGTGGGTTTGCCGGCTAATGCCAGCTGATCCGGGCACAAGGTGTCGCGGGTCGTACCTTTCAGTGTTAGGGGCTGCTCAACAAAGCCCAAGTCGATCCGCTGGGCTTCCAGTTGCTTGACGACTTTCATCGAATTCAACACTTTGACGTCATATTTCAAATGAGGAAAAGTCTCCCGCAACGCCATCGCGATCTTGGGGAAAAGCACGGTGGCCACACTTTGCGACATCCCGATCCGCAATTCCAGATAGGCTTCTTCTTGAATATTATGAATCGCTTCAGTCGTTTTCTCCCATTGCGCCAGCAGCTTGCCGCTGAACACATACAGCAGGTCAGCGGCGGCAGTCGGAACCGTGGCGCTGCGTTTATTGCGAATAAACAGCTGGGTCTTGAGCGCTTTTTCCAGCTTATCGATGTGGTGTGAAATGGTTGGTTGGCTGACAAACAGCCGCTGGCCCGCCAGCGAAAAACTACGGGTCTCATAAACGGTCATAAAGGTGCGGAATAAATCAAACATGCTGGGCTTATGCTCCTTCTAAATGGTTAGTATAACTAATCTAAATTAAAACACTGAATTTATAATATACAATAAAAGTGTTGAAAGAAAGCTAATCATTTAATCAAAGGAGCGATTTGTTCATGGCTAACGCAAAGAAAAAAGTTTTGATCGTCGGCGACGGGGCGATCGGGTCAAGTTTTGCCTATGCAATGGTTTTGCAAGGCATCGCCCAAGAAGTCGGGATCGTGGATATTTTCAAAGATAAAACCAAAGGGGATGCGATGGACCTTAGCAACGCCTTGCCTTATACCACGCCCACTGACATTCACGCGGCGGATTATGCTGACGCAAAAGACGCGGATGTGGTCGTGATCACAGCTGGTGCACCACAAAAACCGGGCGAGACCCGCTTAGATCTGGTCAGCAAAAATTTAAAGATCATGGCTTCGATCGTTAAGCCGATCGTGGATTCCGGCTTTAACGGGATCTTCGTAGTCGCTGCTAACCCAGTTGACATTTTGACTTATGCTGTGTGGAAATTGTCCGGCTTCCCCCAAAGCCGGGTGCTGGGGACCGGTACATCACTGGATACTGCCCGCCTGCGCCAGTCGCTCGCCGACACCCTGCATGTTGACGCCCGGTCGGTCCATGCTTACATTTTGGGCGAACATGGTGACAGCGAATTTCCAGTGTTCTCGCATGCCACGATCGGTGGGGTGAAGATCACGGAATGGCTGAAGCAGCACCATGATCTGACCGAACAAGATTTAACTGCTATTTTTGTCGGGGTACGGGATGCGGCTTATCAAATTATCGATCTGAAAGGCGCCACATTCTATGGGATCGCCACGGCCCTTGCTCGGATCACCCAGGCCATCTTGAATGATGAAAATGCAATTTTCCCATTGTCCGTCTATCTGAACGGCCAATATGGCCAATCTGACATTTACATCGGCAGTCCGGCTGTGATCAACGCGCAAGGCGTAGCGCACATCTTGGAGATCCCATTATCTGCAGAAGAGCAGCAGGCGATGGATCAATCCGCCAGCCAGCTGAAAAAAGTGCTCGCTGACGCTTTTGTACCGGCAGAAGCGTAGGAGGTTATGATGACGATCAAAGCGATCACTTATGGTAAAGATCCGCTGCAAACTGCTGATTTATATGTGCCGACAACCAGTAATGGGGCTGCCGTCGTGTTTGTGCATGGCGGCGCTTGGCTGCGCGGCGACAAAACAGATGGGCAAAACTTGGCCGAAGTGTTGGCGCAGGCAGGTTATCTGGTTGCCGCCATTAATTATCGGCTGGCACAGGCTGCGCTTTTTCCTGCCGCTCAAAGTGATTTGGAAACCTTCATCACTTGGTTTAAAGCCTCAGATTATCAACAATTACGTTTAGGTCTGTTAGGTGTCAGTGTTGGCGGCACGATGGCGTTGACTGCGGCATTCAAATTTCATTTACCGGTGGTGACTTGGAGTGCTGTTGTGGAAAGTGCCAACTGGATGGCGACCCACCAAAACGTTAAGCCGGCCTTAGACGCGAAAAAAACGCTCGGCCTGGCCAAACCGCGCGCCATCAAGGATGCTTTTTATCGGTACTTTATCGAAAATTACCTTGGCACCGTGACGAGTGACAAGTTACAAGCACTGGACCCGCTGCAGGCGACAGGAGCCGAGCTGCCAGCCGTGATGATGTTTAATTCGACTGACGAGATCGTGCCGCTTGGGGATGCGTTAACGTTTTTGAACCGCTTGACCGCCCGCCAGCCTAACAGCCGCTTGACTGTTTTTTCCGGCGACGGCCATGCCCAAGCCTATGAAGCACGAGCACTGGGGCAAACGTTGGCGTTCTTTGACCAGCAGTTGCAAGGATGATCGTCAGCTATTTGCCGCGCGGCTGTAAGGCGTTTTTCAAAAAGCATGCCGCGGCGACACTGGCGATCAAACAAGCGATCCAAGCACAGTTGCAGCGGCAGGTCGTTACAGGCATGACGAAGGTGAAGCCGGCTTGCAGTGAGCGGTTTGCCGGGGAGCGCGTGTGGGAGTGCCGGGTTAACCAAGCTGATATCGGCAGCGTCCGTCTCGCTTTTATCCAGACCGGTGCCACAGCCACAGTGCTGCTGATCAGTCCCGTGTTGCAGAAAAACCGTTTCACCCAAATCGTGGAACGCTTTATTCGAGGTGCTTAGCATGCGGTTAATGTCATTGAAACAAGCCGAAAAATTGCTCGAAAACGCACTGGCTGCCAAAGCGGATGCCACTGAAATCACAGTTTTTACTTTTAAAAAAGATCGGTTGCTAGGGTTATATCGTCAAGTCGATCAGCTGCGGCTTTTAGAAAACGGGTACGGCAAGTCACAGCAAAGTTTCACGATCGAACAGCGTCACGAATGCCGCCATGCGCTAAAGGCGGCATTGAAAGTGGAATTTCCCCGCAGCCGCCAAGTCTATGTCAATGTACGCAAATGAAGCAGGTCGAATCGCCAGTGTGCGATTTGACCTGCTTTTTTTTGGCTCTTTGTCAAATGGTGTTGAAGGATAGTTTCTATCCTTTGGAGATCTCCTCGTGTGGGAGATCTTTTTTGTTTTTTTATTAGTTGCGGCGTTTAATCTGGTGTGTCGTCTGAATATCGTACTTGAAGGCATAACAAATAAGCCTACCATCGTGACGTTATTGTGGTAGATAATCTAGGCAATCAGCTGGTAGACGCGTGTGAACATATTGGCCTGATTGGAGAAGCCATAACAAGCACGTTTGAGCTCCTTGATCTTACGGTTGATGCCTTCTATCGGTCCGTTAGAGTAGGACGATTTGGCGGCATTAATTACTCCATTAAGATTCTTTCGTAGGGTATGCATGGCCGTATCTAGGGGCGTGCCGTTAGGCTGATAGTTAGTGATGATATTCTTGAGTTCATCAGCGTGACGCCCCATCAAAGCATCGTGGAGATCGATGTAGGTTTCATAAGCTGTTTTGAAGGCCGGAAACGTATCGGTTCCAATATCAATAGCGTTCTGTTCGGTCGAGTACTCATTCAGGCCGAAGAGGTAGCGGCTCTTTTGTGCGTCAGGGGTGGCCTTGTGGAATAGGCGCCATAGTGATTTCAGTACTTTATATTCCCGCGAATGCTTGTCGAGTTGCTTTAAACATTGAGTGCGAATGGTATCCATCGTCCGGCCCATTAATTGAATAATGTGGAACCGATCAATAATGAGTTCGGCGTTAGGGAATAGTTCGTGCACGAATGCCTGATAGGAGGCGTTCATGTCCATGATGACGCGTTGAACCGCGGCCCGCTCTGCGGTGCTGTACTGACTAAGAAAGAACTGTTTGATGGTTCTATTAAGGCGGTCGCTAAGTACTTTAACTGATTTGTGAGTGTCGGCGTCAATGCAAATAAACGACATGGAGCCGTGCGTGGAACGGAATTCATCAAAGCATAGATTAATCGGTAACCGGCGGCTCGCGTGTGGATGAATATTAGCCGTCAAAATACGCTGAACTGAGTTTGTCGAAATACCGGTGAGACTGGCGATAGTCTTATCCGGGAGTGATTTACTGGCTAGCTTCAGCACATGAGTCGCTAGTCCGTGACCGATGGCGTGGTTGGTTGATACCACTGGAGTGGTGGCCGTACAAGTGCTATGGCAGTTACTACAACGCCAGCGTTGCTTGTTTAGCTCTAGAATTACGGGCCGGTCCATGGGTCCTGAAATGTGGACATGAGTGAGCTTGTGTCCGTTAGGGTGCAACGTATTGTATCCACAGCTGGGACAGCGCCTGAGTGTGTAGGTAAGCTCTGCCTGGATGACCAAATACTTTTTGCGACCCGAGCCCCGACCATTAAATTCCTCACGAGTACCGAACACCTGAATGTTTGTGTCTGTAATTCCCAGTAATTTAAGTGTATTATCTAGTTGAGACATCTATTCCTACCCCGCTTATCTTGAGTTTCGTCGCTTAAAGCATAGCACTAGGGAGGCTTAGATGCTTTTTTTGTTATCAAAAAGGGCCTAGTACTTTTGGAATGGAAATACTTTCCAACACCAAAAATTCTAGACCCTGAAGAATATGGCTCATGAAGACGAATACTTCTATGATATGTTTGATGACGAATTTAGATTGCTGACGAAAATTGGAAACAATTACAATATTAGACATCATGAAACTAATCAAAAAGATTTACCAGATAAAAATTATTACGATTATTTATTCAATAGGTGCCTATCATTGATTGCTTTATCTGTTAAGTATTTATTAAAATAACTGTAGTCCTACTTAGCAAATAAGTAAATAACCTGAATTATTCACCATAAGTTCTCCAAGTACAGTGTCACCCCGGTATCATGGGCGGTACTGTGTTTTTTATTTTTCACCTTTTTAGTGCAGAAAAAGAACCTCCGGTTTGGTATAGTTGATTCACCACAAGTCAGCTATCCACCAAAAGAAAGAGGTCCTTCTCATGGCAACTTTACCGGAAAAACGAGTTAATTTCAATCCTAAATTACATATTTCGCACACTGGTGGTGAACTTTCCACTGATGCTGGGCTAGTGTTGGTCAAAGAATTAATGGCGCAACTCAATTTCACGACCTTAGCGTATCAATTAATCCATTTTGATGACCAGCGCCATTACGCTCGTTACAGCAACGTTAGTCTACTAGAACAGGTCGTGCTGCAGTTGATCGCCGGTTACCCGGCCGATCTAGCTGCCACCAGTTTGCGCAATAACCCCACATTTAAATTACTATTGGCACAACCGCAATTGGCCTCACAACCGTCATTATCCCGTTTCTGGCAACGCTGTGACGAGCAGACCATCACCTCATTACAAACGTTGAATCAAGCATTGCTTGACCAAGCGTGGACTGGCGCCAAGCAACAACAGCTGATCCTCGATATTGACTCGACTCACGCCGATACTCATGGTCATCAGGAAAAAACGGCCTTTAATGCGCATTACGGTACCACGGGTTACCATCCGCTGGTCGCTTTTGACGGGCAAACGGGCCACTGTTTAAAGGCTCAATTGCGCCCAGGTAATGTTTATACCAGTACGGATATTGCCCCCTTTATCACACCACTACTACAGCACTATCATCAAGTCAAACCGAACGCTGATATCTTGGTCCGCGGGGATAGTGGCTTTGCGACTCCAGAATTATACGAAACTTGTGAAGCCAACGACACTTTTTACTTGATCCGCCTGAAAGCCAATCGGCGGCTGAACCAACTGGCTGAACGTTTTGTTCAGATCAGTGATGAGCAGAATTGGACTGAGACCGAGGTCCATTATTATCGCGCGTCTTATCAAGCCCGATCATGGCCTAAGCCGCGCCAGATCTATATTAAATCAACTCGACCAGCTGGTGAATTGTTATTTCAACATGAATACCTTGTGTCCAATTTAACGAGTTTTGTCGCCGAAGATGCGTTTCAAGCCTATCATCAACGGGGCCAAATGGAAAATTATATCAAGGAAGCCAAGGCTGGCTTTTACCTGGATAAAATGACTAGCTCGCAATTTATACCAAATTATGCCCGCATGATGCTCAGTGTCCTCGCTTATAATTTAGTCAGCTTGATGCGCCAATTGTTGCCTGTACAACATCAGCGATTACAGGTTACCACCTTGCGCTTATGGCTGTTTAAAGTAGCGGGTAAGCTGGTGACCAGCGGCCGGCAACTTTATCTAAAATTAAGCCGCCACCACGTCTATCAGGATTTGTTTTATCAACTGTTAGCTCGAATCCAAGCGCTACAGTGGGGCTAAACTGGTGCAATAAATCAAAAAAAGTCGGTTCGGCCAAGGGGCAAGTATGCTCAAAATTGAGGATCAAAAATTTATCCAGCCCCATAATTTGGTAGCCTTTAGCAAAAACAGTACATCTTGGTTTGACTACGTAGCAGCACGAGAATTGGTCCAAAATTGTGCGGTATGCCGATATTAAACCTCGTATGAATAATTCGGGAACAAGTTAAAAGATAAAGAAAAGATCATGCTTGATGCCATTGATGGAAATTTACTAGTGCCGGAATATCCTGATGATTATTTACAGGAAGTCAAAAAAATTTACTAGGAAAGTATAAATAATAATTTGCAATGATTACAGAAGAGCAAGGAAAAGGGGCTATAATTAACAAATCGCCCCTCAAAATCATTGTTAAAATAGCCCCCAATATCTATAATATAGATATTGGGGGCTATTTTAATTTATTTTTTTATAAGTGCCCCTAAACTATAGTTATTGATTCAAGATTTCATGGGAGCCAGTTGCAACCAATAACAAAATCAATTCATCATGATCTAGCTGATAAATAACAATCCAGTTGTCATAATTTTTACCATAGTTTCCATATCTGGCAGGGTGAAATTCACGATAGCCACGCCAATTTCCTTTTAATGCATGATCTTTAATCTGTTTCAAAACAAGTACATCTTGTTCAACAATTGCTTCTAAACAAGGCTTCAAGACAGTTATTGGGAAATGTTTTTTGACTAGTTTTTTTAATTCACGTTCAAAAGATTTGGCCTGTTTAATTTGCATCTAACTTATCGATCCAATCTTCAAAGTCAGTCAATGAACCAATGTTTTTGACCTGCCCTGTTTCTGCTTCTTTTTTAGCGGCTAAGGCTTCCGGAGAATCTAAAAAGCTGACTAATCGAACTTCATTATTGGCCGCTTTAACTAACGATAAGCGTATATACTCAGAAACGGTTAGCCCTTGTTTTGCTAGATTAGCTTTAGCCCGTTCACTAATGTCAGGTGTTACACGAGTTGAAATTGTCTTGTTTTTAATAATAGTATTACTCATACTAATCCGCCTCCTTTAAGTTTACCATCGTACTACATTATAATATTCGATTTTTAAGTTTTCTGCAACTAAATTAATTTTAAAGTAAAGGAACTAACAGCTTATGCAACAAGTTGTCTTACCCATCAAAGATCTGGCTTTTTAAAATCGTATCTTGTTTATCATGACGACTTATCTGATAGTGTTTCCAATGATAATACGTACTTTTAGAAAGCCCTAAGGCTTTCAAGATTATCCAGAGGCGGTGTTTACATAATTGTTCGTTGATAAAGTCTATGGCTTTAACTTTGCCTAATGCCTTCCCAGTAACACCGCCGCTGCTTTTAAAATTTCATTTTCTTCTTTTAACTGCTGGTTTTCTTTCTGTAGTTGCTTGAAGGCTTCAACACTCGTTACGCCACCGTCAGGTAGTTCAACTAATTTGGCCCGCTTGATCCAATGACTGATGGTGGTTGGATGAACCCCATATTCATTGGCTAAGGATTTCTTTGAACGATTTTCATTGTGATAAAGCTTAACGATGTTGTTTTTAAATTCATCTGAATAATATTTCATAAAAAAACTCCTATTCTGATTTTTATCATTATGACACAAAATCTAATGAATTTGGTACCAAATTTCAGTATAGGAGCAGACTCGTCTTTTTTGATGCAAAGTTGAAAACAAATCGTTGTTCAAAATCATGAACTTGAAGTAGACTTAAGTTATTATTGAGTTAGGAGATTCATATCATGACAACAAACAATGATCATTACAATGAAGCTGAATTACTTGCCAGCTATTTTCCCGAAACTGCAAATAACTCAGAACTATTACAGCAAAAGTTAACTGATGTTCAACAAATCGAACAAGCACTGCAAACTTTAATGGCTCTCTGTGGTCAAGACGACAATAATCCCGATTTAGATAAAACGCCCTTTCGTGTGGTAAAAGCCTTTCTTGAATACACCAGTGGTTACCGCGAAGATCCTACTGCCCATCTAGAAAAAGTCTTTGATATTCAACAAAATGATCCTATTATTGTAAAAGATATCGAATTTTATTCGATGTGCGAACATCATTTTGCACCCTTCTTTGGCGTAGCTCACGTTGCATATCTTCCTGATCAAAAAGTCACCGGACTTTCCAAAATTGCACGGGTCGTTGAAGGTTACGCGCGGCGTTTCCAAGTTCAAGAGCGCTTAACGAATCAAATTGCCGATGCAATTGATACCGTCTTGCAGCCTAAAGGGGTTATGGTAGCTATTGAAGCGAAGCATTTATGTGTTTCAAGTCGCGGCGCTAAAAAAGAACAAGCGCAAACTTTCACGCTGGCTAGTCGTGGTGCTTACATTAAAGATAGCCAATTGCGGTCAGAATTTATGACTGCTATTAAGTGAGGTCACTAATGAGTAAAAGAGTCGCTTTTATTACAGGGAGTACTACGGGACTGGGCGTGCAAATGGCCCATAAACTTGCTCAAGCAGGCTATCAATTAGCCTTAAATTACCGACACAGTCAAACAGCTGCGTTACAATTACAACAAGATTTGGCACAATGCTATCAAGTCAATGCTCGCCTTTACCAAGGCGATGTAAGCCAACAAGCTGACGTGGTACGAATGATTGAACAAATTAAACTTGATTTTGGTCACTTAGATATTTTAATTCTTAACGCTGGTCCCTTTATTCACGATAAATTAAAACTCGTCGACCATACCCCAGCCCAGTGGCATGACATGATGAGTGCTAACCTTGATAGTTTTTTCTATTTAGTTAAGGCAACGGTACCTATGATGGAAAAACAAAATTGGGGCCGCATTATTGCGCTAGGCTTTGACCAAATTGACCAAGTCTCGGGTTGGCAATATCGTGGTGCTTATGCCGCCGCTAAAACTGGTGTGGCCGCGGCGATTAGAACTTTAGCGCTTGAAGAAAAAGACTATCAAATTACTGCAAATATGGTCTGCCCCGGTGATATTAAAGCTGATCTTAAAGAAGCTGACATTGAACAAGCCCAGAAACTTGCACCTAATCAGACTAAACGAAAAGCTGCTGGTGAAGATGTTGCTCGCGTTATTGCCTTTTTATGTGCAGAAGATTCAGACTATTTAACCGGCAACATCATTAACTTAGCTGGCGGCGAAAATATTATTCATCGTCATGACTAAAATTTAAACTACTAGTAACAACTAAATATGGTATAAAATTAGCCTTCCGAAAATCACTCAATATTTTCGGAAGGCTATTTCTATTCTTGATAAATTTTAAATAGCCACACTTTGACCGACGCCGCCAGCAAATATAACCAGTTATTGAACACCATGGTGTCTTAACATGTCTTTCAGTTCCGGGAAGCCCAATTCGAAATGCGCCACTTCATGTGCATCAGAACCTAAAGTGAATTTAGTGCCACCAAGTGACTGCCATAACTCAATCGCATATTCATATAGCCTAAATTATGACGCAAAACAATACTTTTAGCATTCACTTCCAGTGTCAAATCATGTGCAATCGCATTGCGAAACACTTGCACCAGCATTGGTTCTGCTAACCGTTGGAGACTGTAAAATAGTTTGTGTAAGGATGAATGATTCCTTAAATTAATTTTCAAAAACATTAGAAAAAGGAGTTCCTTTCTCGTATGATTGGTTTGAACAAAAAACACATACAGAAAGAAGAACTCCTTCATGAATGATTTTACCAAAAATATGGCTCAAGCTCTATTCAATCAAGACAAAATAAACGATTTATTGCGCAAAGAACTCCAGCAAGCAGTTAATGACTTGTTAGAAGCTGAATTAACTGTCTTTTTAGGTTATGATCCTTATGCAAGAGACGGCTGGAATACTGGTAATTCTAGAAATGGCGCGTATTTCCGTAAAATTGATACCCAGTTTGGATCAATTGAAATCCAGGTGCCACGAGATCGCAATGGTATGTTTCATCAACACACTCTGCCAGACTATAAACAACATACTGATCTCTTAGAAGATATGGTTATAAAGCTTTATTCTAAAGGTGTAACCACTAGAGAAATAGCTAATTTGATCGAAAAAATGTATGGCAGCCATTATAGTCCCGCTCAAGTGTCTAATATCTCTAAGCAAATGATTCCTAAAGTTGAGGCTTATCACAAGCATAAACTGAGCGATAAGTTCTTTTGTGTTTATCTTGATGCAACGTATATACCGTTGCGTCGAGAAACTTTTGAACGAGAAGCAGTATATATTGCCATTGGTATCAAGCCCAACGGTCACAAAGAAGTGATCGATTATTGCATAGCTCCTAGCGAAAATATCGAAGTCTGGACGGAGTTGCTTCAAAATATGAAAAGCAGAGGCCTTAAACAAGTTGAATTATTTTTATCAGATGGTGTTGTGGGTATGAAAACTGCACTAATGCAAACTTATCCTAAAGCTCACTTCCAGCGCTGTTTGGTTCACGTCATGCGTAATATCTGCGCTAAAGTACGTGTAGAAGACCGTGAGGCAATTATGAACGAATTCAAGCAGATTCACCAGCAAGCCAATAAAGCAGCTGCTGTTGATGTATTGCATGCCTTCTATGCCAAATGGGACAAGAGTTATAATCATGTCATAAGAAACCTGAAAGACATCGAGCCGGACCTGCTAGTTTTTTATAACTATCCGAAACAGATCAGAAGTTCAATCTATTCAACTAACATGATTGAATCCTTTAATAATGTTGTTAAGCGCAAAGCCAAACCTAAAGCAGAGTTTCCAACTGAACAGTCGCTTGATACTTTTATTGGAATACAAGCAATGAGCTACAATGATCGATATTTCAAGCGAATCCACAAAGGCTTTGGTCAGGTTCAGAACACCTTAGAATCTTACTTTGATTAAATAAAGAATAAAAAATCAATCTATGAGAAAGATCTATTTACACAAAAGATTTGACAGTTTCTGATTTTTTGACGCTGATTAATGACTTTACTTATATTTTATGCTCTTAACTAAACAAGTCAATTAATGCTAAATAAAAAAGCCTGAATCAAGTGATCCAAGCTTTTTATCAGGTATAACTTATTCCAATTTTTGTTCTAACCATGCTTTTAAAACCACAGCTTGATTGTGTTGCTCGTTTTTGGCACCATAAATTAAAATTACATCTTCACTTTGTAAACAGAGACTAATAAAATCAAGCACCGCTGCACTTAATGGATTGGCGGCAATTTCAGCAAGATAGCGTTGCTTGAATTCAGGATAGCGCTCTTCTTGATGATTAAACCATTTCCTTAACTCAGAACTTGGCGCTAATTCTTTAAGCCACCATTGATAAGGTAAATCAGCTTTAGCGAGCCCCCGAGGCCACAAGCGATCCACTAAAATTTTATAACCAGATGCCCGTTTAACTGCTGCTTGATCATAAGCGCGAATTAATTTAATTTGTGGCATAACAACTTGAACCTCCTTTTAAAAATCACATTTTATAACGTGGATAATGGCTGATTAGTATCGGTAAACCGTTCTGAATCTAATGGTTGACGGCGTGACATTAATTCGGTAACGTCAGCACGCTCGTCATTACCATTAGCAAACAAAATAGCCAATGGTACTTGATTTTCATCAACATAAGCAATTGTAAACTTACCAGAATCAAGATTACCGCGGATAAAAGTTTGATCCCACTTAGTCGTATGACCTAAATATTCAAAGGTTTGATCATACTGATCTGTCCAAAAATATGGTAAGACATCATAAGGCTGACTTTGTGGCTGGATCAGATTAGCGGCAACATTTTTACCGTGACTTTGCGCATTTTCCCAATGTTCCACATGAATCTCTTCACCCTGGAACGGCCAAATAGTAGCATCGCCAACAGCGTAAACATCTTTCAGTGCTGTTTCGCCATATTCATTAACGACAATATTCTGCCCTAATTCCAAATGATCTGCTTTAATTGACGTGTTAGGAACTGCACCAACACCAACAACAACCATTTGTGCAGGAATTGTTGCACCCGTATCAGTTACCACCCCAGTGACTTGATGCTGTTGGTCATGCGTAAACGATTCAACACCACTACCTAAAACAAATTTGACGCCCTGTTCTTGATGCATCTTAACGAAATATTCTGAAGCCTGTGGACCAACTACACGTCCCAATGGATGTTGACCATGTTCAACAACTGTGACATTAAGGCCTAACTTTCTAAAGGAGCTAGCCAATTCTAAACTAATAAACCCAGCGCCAATTAAGACCACATCTTTAACTTGCTCGCTCCACTGCTTAATCTTGATCGCATCGTGATAACTTCTTAAGTAAAAAATTCCTTCAGCGTCATCATTAGGCAAGTGCAAATGACGTGACTCTGCACCCATAGCTAGAACAAGTTGACCATAAGTAATTTCTTGATGATCTGCTGTGACAACTTTCTTCTTCTCATCATGAACCGCCACAACTTCGGTATTTAATTGTAACTTAATCTCATTTTCAGCAAAGAACGATTCCGGTTTAAAAATAGGTGCATCTAACTTCTTGCCTGTCAGCCAATTTTTAGATAATTTATAACGATTATAAGGCAGTGCGTCTTCGCGATCAATTAAACAAATACTACCTGAAAAACCTTTAGTCCGTAATGCCTTCACCAAATAAAATCCGGCCGTTGAACCACCGACAACTACAATATCAAACTTCATAGGGATCCTCCTAATCTGAATTCGAATTATAACTTAAGTCTAATGCAAAAAGAATAACCACGCAAAATATCGGCTTGTTAGTCTAGCCGATTGACCAAATAAAAACACCATCCAAAAAGGACGAGAGCGTCAAGAAGTTTGTGTAAATAACAAGAAGACTTCTTCGTATCATTTTGTCTAGCTTAAAACATTGATTCTAAAGTATCTTGGCACTGCTTAAAGCCATTATGAGCTCTGCCGAAGTATTTCTCGTTGTACTCTAAGATAATTGTCGCAAGGAAACGGTCAAGTGCTGATTCATTTGGAAATTGTTCTTTGACTTTTGTCTTGCGCTTCAGCTTTTTATTGAATGATTCAATAATGTTCGTTGAGTAAATTGTTCTGCGAATACTCGGAGGAAATTCTAAGAAGGTTAGTAAATTAGACGTACTGGCTAAATTTCTAACCATTCGAGGATACTTTGACTCCCAATGATCGATAAAACGATTTAAAATTAGCTGGGCTTCATCACGTGTTTTTGCTCTGTGGAGTTCTTTGAACTCATTAACGACCTCTGCACGGTCGTTTACGCGAACTTTCTGCATGATATTCCGTGACATATGGATCAGACAGCGTTGAAATT
>NZ_CP012295.1:0-7678 GCF_001611155.1 Pediococcus damnosus | reverse complement strand
TGGTTGTTGCCACCAATGAATGTTGCTTTAACAGCAAATATCCCGAATTAACAACAACTAAAGTTTGCATCTAGTTTTTTCCCTAAGAAGCTGTCTAAAATCTCTTAAGTAATAGTGCTAAAAACGCTAAAACGACCATTTGCAGACTGGTGGTTAATTGACGCTCACAATTTTTCCAAAGTCGCCGACAATTCTCTAGCCAACTAAAAGATCGTTCGACTACCCAACGTTGGGGCATGACTTCGAATCGATGCAACTCATTGCGCTTCGCAACCTGCACGGTTGCGTTTAAATTACTGGCTACATCGAGCTGAAAATTAACGCCTGAATAACCACCATCAACTAAGACATTTTGAACCTGGCGTAAATGCATGGCATGTAAAGCGATCATGGCACTGGCCCCGTCTCGATCAGAGACGTTCGCTCGCGTCATGTGAATGGCCTGCGGAAAGCCATTGATATCAACTGCCAGATGGCGCTTAATCCCCGAGATTTTCTTACCAGCGTCGTAACCTTTGTTTTCAGCAGTAGCGGTGTTTTTGACGCTCTGAGCGTCAACGATAATAAAGGAAGTTAAAGCTGAACGTCCCTGGTAAGTTCGCCGAGCAATGACAATTTTTTTAAAACTTGTTCCAATAAAGAATCAGCCGTAGGCTCAGCTTTAGTTGACCAAATTTTGTAATAGTTGTAAACTGACCGCCATTCTGGGAAATCACCGGGGACTTGACGCCATTGGCAACCGGTTTTCAAGACATATAGGACCGCACAGAAGACCTCGTAGAGGTCATATTTTCGAGGCTTAGTTCGCTTACGAAAATTTTCTAAAGCTGGTCGAATTAATTCAAATTGTTGCCGAGTAATATTGCTGGGATAATTTTTCATAGCTTAAACTCGCTTTTTACATAGAAGTATATCAAAAATCATAGATCTTGGACAGCTTCTAATGGCTTGTTTTGATACACCAAACTCATCAGCAAGTTCTCTAATAGTTTTAGGCATGATTTCCAAACCCCTTTCGGAGTTCAGCAAGCATTTCTTGTCTTGTCTGATCTCTTATTGTTTTATCATGCTCAATCTGTCGTTCGGCTAAAATCTGTTTTTCAGTTGAGCCTAGTGGTAGGCCTTTAACTTTATCGGTAGCACGCCATTTTTCTTGTTCTGTTAATTCACCATTATTCTGGATATTAAAAAGTTTTTGACGCTCATCTTGGAACTTACCTTGAGAAAAGTCGTTTGCGTCTTTTCTTTCAGGCTTCCAAGTAAAAGTATAACCAATCACTGGTTTCCCACGACCTTTACCATATTTTTTTCGTATAGTTAGGCCTCTAAACAAAGGGGTTAGTTCTTCCTTAATTGGGCGAATAACCCTAGATTCAACGTTCGCAGGCTTACTCCAATAGCTTTGTGGAATATCTAGTAGTTCAAAGAAATCATTTTTAGAAAAATAAGCATAACCAGTGGTTCGGAATTGTTTAAGAATACGAAAAGTTGTTTTTGCGTAACTACTCTTTAAATCTCGGAACTCTGTCAAAGCATAACGAACCCAACTTTCGAGATTATTTAGAAGTTTCAACGCTTTGGGATAAATTTGAATATCAACATAAGGAACGTCTGCAGATCCCTTAATTTCAAATCGAGTGAACATGACAAACATCTCTCTATCAAGACCATCTTTACTTCGAGAGCCAAATCTAAGACCTAGTATTTTTTGATATGTACTTTGTATGTCATCAATAAACCGATTATTTGCGGTTGGCTTATAGGCACTTAACTCTTTTAACTGATCAAAGGTAAATCTAACAGTATCATCACCTTTATCACGCATTCTAGAAACTACAGAAAAGAACAAGTTCATTTCTACAGGAGTAAACCTTCGCAAGGGGATTGTATTTAATTCAGGGTCATATTTGACTAATTCATTGCTCATAAAATAACCTCCTTGAATAATACTACCTTATTTGAATACAGGAGTAAATAAATGTAGTCGATAAACAGACAAAATGTAGTCGATAAACAGACAAAATGTAGTCGATAAACAGACAAAATGTAGTCGATAAACAGACAAAATGTAGTTGATAAACTTCTGTACGCCTTGGGGGAGTAAGGCTTATAAGGGGTCTAAAAGAGGTTTAAAAGAGGTTTATAAAAGAGGTTTAAAAGAGGCACTACTGTACGAGGCCAAAACCTAGAATCAAAAAACACAAAGGAGTGAGCCAAAAAACAGGCTCACATTAAACTCCAGTCGCTATGCTCCTTGCGCCTCACTCTGTTCGTTGCCTAAAAGGTGTGGCAAGCCACATTTAATCGGGCGCTAACGCCCCGAACCCCGTCCAAGCTGAGCCAGCTTAACCGCTTTTTCACTCGCCGTTAGGCAGGAAAGCAAAGTTTTATAGAAACTTTGGCTTTCGCCAATTCAGTGTTAAGACTGGTTTAGAGCTATCAATTCCTTATGCTCCCACGCTTTGCTCGTCCGCTACCATTGACAGCAAATAGTTAGCTTTTCTAAAACCTGATAAAGGTTTAACTGCTATGTCCCTTTTTAAGGGCCTTATTTTTTGTTCTCAGCAATTTTAAGACTATTTATATATATTTATACCAAAGCAAAAATAAAAAGCCCTCAGTAAGCTTTTAGAGGGCTAGATGACGGAATCTGGGCGATTACTAATATCTTCTTGCCTTTTTTGCAAAATATAAGTATCCAGGGAATCATACAGATTCCTTTTGATCTCGCCAGGTTCATTGACAAAAGCTTCAAACAATTCTTGAATATCAACTTGCCAAGGATCAGCGAGCATTTCATCAATTGGTTTTAATACTTTCTTTTCGTCCATCTTAATTACTCCTAACATCAAAATAATGACTTCAAGTTTAGATTCACAGATCTTACAACACCGTTATTCGAAAATTGTTACCAATCTTATAAAGATTCTCTGCACAAAGCAATTAAAAAATTTTGGCTTAAAACATCGTAATCTGTAATAGTTTTTAAGTATTTGAAGTATAGCAAATTTAGTTGATTTGGACGCATATATTGAATTAAAAATGTATTCAATTCAATAACTAAAAGCCTGATTTCATAGCTATCAGCAGACCAAGTGAAACGAGGTCAATGCGCACTTATACATAGAATAAATTCTATGTTGTGCTAACCCCCAAAATCCTGTATTAGAAGTCGCCGATGGCGACAACAAGGTCAAAACCCATAGAATCAAAGGAAGACGGTGACTGACATGGCAATATTCCACATGAGTTTTAGTAATATTAGTGCTGGTAAAGGACGAAGTGCGATTGCCAGTGCCGCTTATCGAAGTGGTGAAAAGCTATTTGATGATAAGGAAGGTCGCCACTATTTTTATGCCCGATCGATCATGCCAGAGTTCAATTCCTACAGATAGCATTAATATTAATAAATAGCTTTGATGTATATAAATAGAATTAATAGTATATTTGTTATTGAAATGACGAAAGTAAGATGGAAAGCCTATATCAAAAATTGCTGATGCTATGTTTATAATATAATTTTTGTTTAATGTTTTTTGTTAATGACGGTTATCCGTGCATACTGTAAACCAAATGATATAATGACAATGTTTGGTCAATAACTAAGGAGGCAGTTTTATGTCTGAGTATATTACTGTAAAAGACGGAACTAGGATATCATATGATGTTCATGGAGAAGGAAGCCCAGTACTTCTAATTCACGGTGTTACTGACTGTAAAGAGACTTATGATACGGATTTGCCGTTTCTAACTAAAAATCACCGTGTTTATCGTTATGACCTTCGAGGCCATGGAGCTTCAGATCATCCAAAGCATCCATTTACCCTAGAGAACCATATCGAAGATGCATTGGCAGTCATCTCAAAACTGAATTTGCACAATTTTGTCTTGTACGGTGGCTCCTTGGGAAGCTACATAGCAGAAGCAGTTGCAACCAAAATTCCACAAGACTTAAGTGGCTTGATTTTGAATGTCTCAGCTGCACATAATCCAGCATCAGCGCTTGCTGACACGGCAAAGAATGACAATATCCCCTTAGACAAAGTTGAAAGGAGAGATTATTGGATTCGCCACTTAACCATTGATAAGGATAATATCAAGCAACTAACAGATTCAGGATTTCAAAAAAACAGCTTGTCTCCTGAGGATGAAGATAGAGCGCTAAGATCTATAACGGCATTTGATTTTAGAAATGAATTGCCAAAAATCACATGTCCGACCTTGATTACGAGTGGTTTGTATGATCCCGTCAATGGGCCATCAAAAGGAATTGAGATTCAGAAGTATATTCCGAATGCTTGCTTTGTGGTCTTTAAATCAGGACATCTTCAACGACTTGAGATGCCAACAGCCTACCACCATGTTGTTGATGATTTTATCGAAACAGTTGCTCGCTAAAATGGCAATAGCGTCAGGTATCATCAACTCAACAAGAACCAACACATTTGCTAGTTTTAAAAGTGAGTATGCGTCTGCTGACCAATAATGAAAAACGTAACACATGCTTGAGAGGATAACGTAAAAGCGGGTACCAGAGTCCTTTAGAAATTGGTCAACACGTTGTCACTTTTTTATCCCTTTATCTATGAGCTTTGACTACCTTGAAATCGAGGCTTTTGTGTTCCATCAAGGGTGTAGCGGATAGCATAGTGCAGAAGGGCGGGCAAAATGGCCTTAGCGATTTTTAACTTATTATCAATAATTTTGATACCTAGATTGCATAATTAAAGTTACCACCCAGAAAATGTGAAAAAAGACCTGTCCGTTCTTGCTAAAATGGTGTTTGCATAACATACCATCTAGAGAGAAGGACAGGTCCCATGGCCATTATAACCTTAATTGAACGATCTCAGATAGAACTGATGCAACACCACACGATTCAATACATCGCTGCGACCTTAGGCCGCTCTCGTATTTCTATTAGGCATGAGCTTCACCGTTGCCCTGAAGGTGATTACTCCGCCATTATAGCTCAGGATCATGCCGATACTTGTCGGCATCGTTGTGGTCGGCACTCGATTTTAACGCCTAAGTTGAAGCGGATGGTAACTGAGAGGCTAACCTTAGGTTGGTCCCCTGAAATGGTCGGTTATGCCGTTCACTGTGCGCCACACACGATTTACCACTGGATTTATCAAAGACAAGTCGATTTTCAGCCAAGTCAACTCTTTGATCACGGTAAACGTCATAAAAGAAGACAAGACCTTCGGTCGCGCTATAACCAAGCAGTAGGCACCTCAATTGAGATTCGCAGTGAGTCAGCTAATCGGCGAACCGAAAAAGGACATTTAGAGATGGATACAGTTCGCGGTGGTCGCGGGTCAAAGGCTGCTGTTTTGACCATTGTCGATCGGGTCACACGTTTAATGGCGACAACTAAGCTTGAAAACTTATCACAAAATGCTGTTCTCAAGGGTTTTGCAAGACTGATGGTGGACTTTCCGGGTCCGGTTCGATCAGTGACGGTTGATCACGGTAAAGAGTTTTCCTGCGATCAGGCGCTTACAAAGCGCTATCGGATACCGGTTTACTTTTGCCACGCCTATCACCCGAATGAACGGGGCACAAATGAACGGTTCAATCGAGAACTTCGCTACTATTTCCCGAAGGGAACACAGTTTGATCAGGTTTCAGAGGCCAATATTCAACGAGCCACAGCGCTTATCAATAACAAACCCAGAAAATGTCTCCGTTGGCAAACCCCAGTTCAAGCAGTGAGCAAGCCTCTTTCTAGGTGGTAACTTTATTATTGCAATCTAGGCTAATATTACTCTTGTTGAGGGATTACTTGATCCAGGGTTCATTTTTAACAAGGACGAATTAAAAAAATATAGCGCTGGACAGATACTTAAACAAATACTTGAAGACAGTTCTGGCGAAACAGAACGGTTTGAATTTAAACTTGGTTTGTATTCGTTCAATCCACAGACGCAAAAGAAAACTTTCAACACGAAACTAGTATCCAATATAGCAAAAAAAGCAACTTCTTTTGCCAATACTCCGAGTCATAAGAGTTCTTACATCATGATTGGTATTGCCGATTCTGATTCTGATTCTTATAACGCATCTGACCTTGGAATAGAACCATTTAAGATAGAACCTATTTCCATTGTTGGGATTAAAAGAGATTTAATATTAAGTGGCAAAAGTATCGATGAGTATTATCAACATTATTTCTCAGCACTATCTCAAGAGCCTGTTAGTGAAGAGATGATGACAATGTTAAAAGGCATAAAAAGTTATACCTATAACGGTTTCCCAGTATTATCCATTAAAATAGATAATACTGGGAAACCTGAACCCTACAATGGTAAGTACTATCGTAGAGAAGGCACTAATACTGTTGAGCTAAATGTACCAGACTTAATAAGTCTAACGCAAAATTTACAAAAACATATGGATGATTAAATCTGATATTAGAAAAAGCAGGACTTATTCTATTTTAAAAGCTCAAAACGGCCACTAGGGTATACCCTAGTGGCCTTTTTTATTTCTGCGCTATACTAGGAATTATAAATGTTCACTAGAACTGTCCAAAAGGAGAACTGGAAATGGCTAAAATCGGTTATGCGCGTGTTAGTTCCAAGGAGCAACATTTAGATCGACAGTTAGCGGCTTTAAAAGACGTTGATAAATTATTTACGGATAAATTAAGTGGGGCTAACACTAATCGGCCAGAACTGCAAAAAATGCTGGCCTATATTCGTGAGGGTGATATTGGACAGGCCTAGTTCACAAAAGGTTTCGATTTTAATTCGTTCGGAATAGGTTATACTAGACAAAAGATCAGCTCCTAAAAGATGGGTTTGTGGTAAACACCATTTTAAAGGAAGCTGATCTTTTTTGTCCGAACAGCGTTCGGATTAATTTTACAATCTACCATTGATTGTCACCAAAAATGCCACCAACTATTATTGGTGTTGTTCTTAAATGTTTTCTTTTGTCTATTACCATATTCAGCAACTTTATTTTCATTTTGATTGTCGTTTTTATCCTTGATGTGACTGGTATTAGAACTATTCGTCAAGGTATCGTCCTTGTCGTTTAATTGTTGCTGATGAGTAGCACTAGAAGATTCAAACAAGCCACTCAGTTTCTGAACGTGTTCTTTTAATCGATGGTTCTCTGCAACCGTTGCTATCTGTAATTTTTGCTGCTGATCTAAGGCTTGTTGTAAATTTGCAATTTGTTGATCTTTAACATCAAGTTGCTTCAGCAAGATTTGATCAATATTTTTGTCCTTGTCGTTTTCAGCTTGCCGATTTGGTTGTCGTTCTTGTCGTTTTTGCTTGTCAAAATTAGCAAGCATTTTAACGCCTTGGTTGTCTATTTCTAGATGGTTTTTAACTTTGTAAGTGTGTTTGCTTCGAAAGCCATTAATGCTATTAATACGTTGATTAATAGCTTGTTTTGACAATTTAAATTCTTCTGAAAGTTGCCGAATAGTCTTGCCCAATAGTTTCACCGCCTAATTAATCCGCCTTAAATTATAAGTTAAAAACGACAAGAAAACCAATCGACAACCAAGTTTAAGTTTTGCTTGTCGATTGGTTTTCTTTAGGTATCAATCTTCAAGCTAAACTATAATTGATTTGGTTCTGGTTGTTGCCACCAATGAATGTTGCTTTAACAGCAAATATCCCGAATTAACAACAACTAAAGTTTGCATCTAGTTTTT